>NZ_JAXKVW010000003.1:0-40000 GCF_036172515.1 Flexistipes sp. | reverse complement strand
CGTACCATTGTAGCACGTGTGTAGCCCTGGTCATAAAGGCCATGATGACTTGACGTCGTCCCCACCTTCCTCCCGTTTATCACGGGCAGTATCCATAGAGTGCCCGGCCTTACCGATGGCAACTATGAATAGGGGTTGCGCTCGTTGCGGGACTTAACCCAACACCTCACGGCACGAGCTGACGACAGCCATGCAGCACCTGTCTCTCCGCTCCCGCCAAAGGCGGGCACAGAACTATCTCTAGTCCCTCCGGAGGATGTCAAGACCAGGTAAGGTTCTTCGGTTAGCATCGAATTAAACCACGTGCTCCACCGCTTGTGCGGGCCCCCGTCAATTCCTTTGAGTTTTAACCTTGCGGTCGTACTCCCCAGGCGGGACGCTTAACGCGTTGGCTTCGGCACTGAAGGGGTCGGTTCCTCCAACACCTAGCGTCCATCGTTTACAGCGTGGACTACCAGGGTATCTAATCCTGTTTGCTACCCACGCTCTCGTACCTCAGCGTCAGTGATCGGCCAGGTAGCCGCCTTCGCTACTGGTGTTCTTCCCTATATCTACGCATTTCACCGCTACACAGGGAATTCCGCTACCCCCTCCGACACTCTAGCATGATAGTATCAAAGGCCCTACTACGGTTGAGCCGTAGCCTTTAACCTCCGACTTACCACGCCGCCTACGTACGCTTTACGCCCAGTAATTCCGAACAACGCTCGCCCCCTCCGTATTACCGCGGCTGCTGGCACGGAGTTAGCCGGGGCTTATTCTTACGGTACCGTCAAATAATACACAGTTACTTGTATTACCTTTCTTCCCGTAAAAAAGGACTTTACGACCCGAAGGCCTTCCTCGTCCACGCGGCGTCGCTGCGTCAGGCTCTCGCCCATTGCGCAAAATTCCCCACTGCTGCCTCCCGTAGGAGTCTGGACCGTGTCTCAGTTCCAGTGTGGGCGACCACCCTCTCAGGCCGCCTACTGATTGAAGCCTTGGTAAGCCTTTACCTTACCAACTAGCTAATCAGACGCGAGCCCATCCATTAGCACAAGCCGAAACCTGCCTTTATCAATACACCATGAAGTGTATTAACACATCCTGTCTTAGCCCAACTTTCGCCGGGTTATCCAGGTCTAATGGGTAGGTCACTCACGCGTTACTCACCCGTGCGCCGGTGTACTACCTCCCCGAAGGGAGGATTCCCCCTGACTTGCATGTGTTAAGCACGCCGCCAGCGTTCGTTCTGAGCCAGGATCAAACTCTCCATCCAAAATCCTGTCCAGCTTACTTAGCTGTCTATCTATCTCATCACAGACCGACCTATTCTGTTATCAAACATCTTAACTGCTATATCAAATATTCTTTGCTCTCTCAATTACTGCAAAAAAACACACACAACAAAAACGCAACATATCCTACTCGCGATTAATCTATTTCAGATAGCTTTGCTGGATCCTTTACATCCCGCTCTCTGTTTCAAGCTCCCTTGCAGCGGATGAAACTTATAGTATATCTATACACCTTTGTCAAATACTTTTTAGGAAAAAGCTTTGGAAAATATAAAATATTCCTTTTTACTTTTTTTTCAATCCTTTATTGCTGCTTTCTCAAGCCTTTTCCGCACTGCCAAGAACATTTATATTTTTATGTTTGTACATATCAATCAGTGCATTTCTTGCCGGCTTTAGATATTTTCTCGGATCAAACACTTCAGGGTTATTATATAAAAATTCCCTGACCTTTGCCGTAAAGGCCAATCGACCATCGCTGTCAATATTCACTTTGCACACTGCACTTTTTGCCGCTTTTCTCAACTGGTCTTCGGGTACGCCTGCAGTGCCCTCGAGATTACCGCCATACTTATTAATAATATCAACATATTCCTGCATTACAGAGGAGGCACCGTGCAATACAATGGGAAATCCGGGAAGCCGGTTTTCCACTTCTTCCAGGATATCAAATCTCAAAGGGGGAACCGATTCACCCGGGGCTACCTTAAACTTGTACGCGCCGTGGGAAGTACCAATGGAAATTGCCAAAGAATCCACACCTGTGCGATTAACGAAATCTTCCACCTCTTCAGGGTTAGTGTAGTGGGATTTTTCAGCAGAAACATCGTCCTCAATGCCGGCCAAAACACCTAATTCCCCTTCAACAGTAACTTCGTACTGATGAGCATAATCCACAACACGCTTGGTGAGCTCAACATTTTCTTCAAAACTCAGATGAGAACCGTCTATCATGACAGATGAAAAACCGTTGTCCACGCAGGACTTACAAATGTCAAAATCACCGCCGTGGTCAAGATGTAAAGCAATGGGAATATCACCGCCAAGCTCTTTGGCAAGTTCAGTGGCTCCCATCGCCATATATCTTAACATCGTGGCATTTGCATACTCCCTTGCACCTTTCGAAACCTGCAGAATAACAGGCGAATTCGTTTCAACACATGCCTGGATAATAGCCTGAAGCTGTTCCAGATTATTAAAATTATACGCAGGAACAGCGTATCCGCCTTTGAAAGCTTTGGCGAACATCCCTCTGGTATTGACAAGACCGAGTTCTCTGTAGCTGACACCCATAACTACCTCCTCTGAATATTTTTTATATCTTCAGACTGAAAAACACCTTTTTCAGTAATAAAAGCCGTAATCAGATTATGCGGAGTAACATCAAAAGCAGGATTCAAAATATTAATGCCCTCAGGAACAATTCTGCTCTCCCCGCAATAAGCCACTTCATTTACGTCTCTGTACTCAATGGGTATTTCCTCTCCTCTTTTTAAGGAAAAATCAATGGAGGAAACCGGTGCAGCAATATAAAAAGGGATATTGTGATAATCAGATAAGACAGCAAGCTGGTATGTCCCTATTTTGTTTGCGGCATCACCGTTGCAAGCAATACGGTCGGCTCCCACAATCACTTTGTCAACCATCCCTCTGTTCATAAGAAAGCCCGCCATATTATCACAAATCACTGTATGCTCAATACCTTCCTCGTGCAACTCAAAAGATGTAAGCCTGCTTCCCTGAAAAAAAGGACGTGTTTCATCCACATATACATGAATATTTTTCGTTTTATAAAAAACACTCCTTATAACCCCTAGTGCAGTACCATAACCTGCTGTAGCAAGAGCACCGGCATTGCAGTGAGTCAATACATTTTCCCCGTCTTTAAAAAGCGATGCCCCATGGGAGCTTAATTTTTTATTAGTTTTAACATCTTCATCAAAAATTTCTATTGCCGTTTTTTCAAGATAATTTTCTCCATATTTCTCAAAAGATTCTTTCATCCTGTCAAGACCCCATTTAAGATTCACTGCGGTGGGCCTGGTATCAAACAGCTTACTGTAAACCTTATCAGCACTCAAGCCGTCCTTTATTCCGAAATAAAAACCGAACGCAGCAGCGACACCGATAGCAGGTGCCCCGCGTACTTTCATAGATATGATAGCCTCGACAATGCTATCTAAATCCGAGCATTCACAATAAATTTGCTCAGAGGGGAGCTTTCGCTGATCGAGCAGTTTTAAAATATTATTATCATATATTATCGGTCTTATCATGGAATGCCCTACTGAATCATTTTCAGGTGCATTTTTATGTCGGAAATTTTCATTTTTACCATGTCTCTCGTATCAGCATTGCAGCCTGGGATAATATAGCTGAAATACTTCATACCGAAGGCTTCAGAAACACGTTTCATCCATTTGTTTGCATTTTCTCCGTGATTTCTGTCAGGGGAGCCTTGGGTCAACACAAAAAACACTTTGGCATTCTCTTTAAATCTGGAGATGCCTCTTTTATCCTTCATACAATACCATCTGTCCATAAACAGCTTCAGCTGGCCCGTTATGAAACCGTAGTAATTGGGTGAAACCACCGTAATGATATCGGCATCTGCCATGTCGGTGTAAAAATCATTCATGTCATCATTCAAAACACAAAAATCATCCAGCTGCCTGCATTTTTTACATCCCTGGCAGCCGGCAAAGTTCAGTTCATTTATCCTAATTGTTTTAACGTCGCCCGGAAAAGCTTCCTTTAAAGAATCTATCACAAAAGATGAATTGCCATCCGTTCTGGGGCTTGCATTTATTAAAACACTTTTCATCATCTACACCCTTCCGCCGCTAATCAACCTTTATTATTTCATCCTTATCGCCTGTCAGAGAAAGACCGCCTTTATCGGTGATAAGGAACGTATTTTCTATTCCGACCATGCCGAAATCTTTAATGCCTTTTTTAGGCTCAATAGCAAAAACCATATTTTCACGTATTTCTTCATTAAACCCTTTTGCAATGGCAGGATACTCATCAATCACAAGCCCAATACCGTGCCCCAGAAACTTGACCTTATTCGGACCAAAACCCATGAAATCTTCATCAAAATCACCATCTATCATTTTCGTAATCTTTTCATATACAGAACCAACGGTTTCCCCCGGCTTTAACAGTTCGGCTGTTTTGTCCTGAATTTCCACACATTTTTTATGATAATCATAGGCTTTATCCGGTATTTTACCCAATGAGTATATGGTGGTTTTATCAGTATAATATCCGCAATAGCAGCACCCCGTATCAGCCAGGGCCACACTGTTTTTCTGCAGCTTCTTCTCAAAACTGCCCAATAGCGGAACAGCCGGAGAAAAGCCTCTCAGACCTGCGGGACCGTCAAAAGAGTTATAATAATTACCGCTGTCACCAAAAGAAATATTACCCAGATAGAGTTCTGCATTGTAGGTGCCCAATCTTGTAACACCATGATGACCGAGCCTGATCATTTCTCTGATCAAATCAGAACCAAATTCAGCTTCAGATATACCTTCAGACAAAAGAGCAGGGGCTTTTTTCTCCATTGCATTGTAATGGATTTTACCGGCTTTCTTTATCAAATCCACTTCAAAATCGCTCTTGAGAACCCTTGTTTTGTAGAGGGCGACATCCAGTGAAGCCGTATCTCTGAATCCCAAATGCTTATTAAACCTTTCAAAATGCGCTATAGGGAGTGATTCTTTCTCCACATACACAACGTTTTTATCAGTATTGATTTTGGAGGCAACTTCACGAAAACTTTTAAAAGGCACAATATGAGGAAACTCCGATTCATCCAATGCCCTGTGATAGCTTTTTCTGACAAAAAAAACAGCTTCCGAATCTCTCGGAATTATCAATACACCATTCTGCATGGTACCTGTAAAATAAAACTGATTAATCTTACTAAATACCGCACATATTTGCCAATCCGGATTGAGTCTATCCATATTGCTTCTAAATCTGATCAGCCTGTTTTCCAGCTCAGAATAGGGTACATTAGAACAACTCATAATATTTCCTCTACATCTATATTTTTAGTAGATATAAGGTTTTTTAACTTGCCAAGCACCCTCTTTTCTATCTGTCTCACCCTTTCTCTGGTGATCCCGAGAGAGTTTCCTATTGTTTCGAGTGTTTCCGGTTCACTTTCGTCAAGACCGTATCTTTTGATAATAATATGCTTCTCCGTTTCATTAAGACAATCCAGCCATCTCATAATCAGTGACTTCTTACTCATATTCTCAATGATAACATATGGGTCAACAGACTGTTCGTCATCGCTTATAAGCTCATGCAATGAACCGTTCTCATCTTCTCCTATCGGCGAATCAAGGGAGGTATCCTGCTTCATGGCATCATAAACTTTTTTAAGGGTTGAAAGGGGCATTTTACAAGCTGTGGACAATTCAAGAGTGGTTGGCTCTCTGCTGAGTTTTCTCTGCAGTTCGGACTGGGTTTTAAGAACCTTGTTAATGTTTTCGGTCATATGCACAGGGATTCTGACCATTCGGCACTGATTAATAAGTGAGCGCTCCATTGCCTGTCTGATCCACCATGTGGCATAGGTGCTGAATTTAAAACCTTTTGTGTGGTCAAATTTTTCCACAGCTTTGATAAGACCGATATTGCCTTCTTCAACAAGATCTGTGAGACTCATTCCGCGGTTAATGTATTTTTTTGCAATAGATATGACAAGACGCAGATTACACTTGATCATAAATTCTTTTGCTGTTTCGTCACCATTCTGGGCTGCTTCAGCCGTTCTTTTCTCTTCAGCCCTCGATAAAACCGGGTATTTGGAAACTTCGTTCAAATAGATTCTGAATACTTCCATCTCAAAGCCGGGAAGCTCTTTGGAACTTTTTTTCTCCTCAGCCTCTTCCTGAATTTCTTCCTTATCCTTTTCGTTTATAACCTCATCGTAAAAATCTTCACTCATATGTGCTCCAGAGTTCCCTTTAAATGAGAAAAGAAAGCTTCTACTCCGGAAAAATTAAGCTGATGCTCAATTGGCGAATGATAACTGATAATATCTTTTCCTAATTTGAACGCTATTGAAATTTCACTCATTGTACCGGAACCGCCCCCTATAGAAACAATAAAGTCTCCGCTGGAAACCACAACAACATTCCTGGCATGATTTAAGCCGGTTGGAACAGCTATGTCTACATATTTATTTGCTTCATTCCTATCATATCCCGGCAAAATCCCCACCGTTGTGCCACCCGCTTTTTTTGCACCTTTACTGGCAAATTCCATTACTCCCGATAATCCGCCGGTAACAAGGACAAAACCGAAGTTTCCGATAATCTCTCCGGCTTTTTCAGCCACATCGGCCAAATCAAAATCGCAACGTGCTTGTCCAATGACACTAATAGTTTTCACAGCTTTTATAATAAACTCAAAGCAGGCGAAATATCAACAGTAAAGTTCAATTAGAATATTTATTTTTTATTTTGTTACGAAACAGTAAAATACATTTTCCACAGAAAACTGCTGTTTAAAGCTCACTGATATTTATCAATACCTTTTTTGACAATATTGTATTTACGCCCAATTTCCGAATATGCCGCTTTCAGATAGGGATTAGAAAGCCGGCAATTCTTTTTGACAAACTTGATAAGAGACAAAAGCCTGTAGTATTCCAAATAAGGTACGTTCAAACTGAGCTGATCATTCAGATACGCTCTTTTCACAACAAACTTGACGGGAAGATAGGAAATCTCAAACCTTGACGCTACTCTTAGCCAAAAATCATAATCTTCACATACAGGAAGATTTTCATCAAATTTACCCAATTTTTCAACAACAGTTTTGTGCATAATTATTGAAGAAGGTGATATCCTGCATATATCCAGAATGAGTGGAAAAATCCATCCGCCGTATTTTTCATGACGGGTGCCCTGATTTACAAACCTATCTTTTTTATACCAAAATTCATCCGTATGGCAGACTTTGGTTTTTTCCTTTTCCATAAGTTTAATCTGCTCTTCAAGTTTCCCTGGCAGCCACAAATCATCCGAATCCAGAAACGCAATGTAATCGCCGCTTGCTCTGTCTATACCAAGATTTCTTGCGGCACTGACTCCACGGTTATTTTCCGCTCTTATATATTTAATCCTTGACATATACGGTCTTAGATTTTTGTTCACTTTTTCATCGGAGCCGTCATCAACAACGATTATTTCAATATCCGGATACTTTTGCAGAAAAACACTTTCAACAGCGTCCTTAATAGATGAGGCTCTGTTATAAACAGGGATTACAACTGAAACTGCCATATAGAAAACTATACGGTACGTTTTTTATTGAGCAATGATGAAAACACAAGAATTGTGTTCGTTTTCTGTACCCCGGGAATATTTCGTATCTTTTTTATTAGCTCGGAGAGTGTGGATGTATTTTTTGTGACAACCTTCAAAAGCATTGTAAAATCACCTGTGACGTGATGACACTCAACTATATCATCATGGAAATGCTGCATGTTTTCTTCAAAATCGGCTATATGCTGGGCATTATCAACAGAAACGCCGATAAAAGCAACGATATCATAGCCGAGCTTTTTATAGCTTATCTCCGCTGTGTATCCTTTGAGAATACCTTCGGACTCAAGTCTCTTTATCCTTTCAATAACAGAAGGAGATTTCATCCCTACTTTCTTTGCAATATCCGCATAAGACATACGCCCGTTATCGATAAGCATATTAAGAATTTGTACATCCACATCATCTATCTGGTGTTTCATGGCTGTCTCCTTTTATTTTTACTCCAACTTTATCACATAAATGAAACAATTTGCAAGATGAACAGAGGGGGCCTCTGGGCTTGCAGACATTCTGACCATATGATACAAGCATTTCATTCCACTTTTTCCAATATTTTACAGGAAGGATTTCCCTTAAACGCATTTCTGTCTCATCGGGTGTTTTGGTTTTAACAAAACCGGCTCTGTTGCATATACGGTGCACATGGGTATCGACACACACGGCATCCATGCCAAATCCTTCTACCAACACAAGATTAGCAGTTTTTCTGCCCACACCTTTAAGACTCAGCAGTTCATCCAGATCAGCGGGAACTTTTCCATCAAACCTTTCAACTATATCCTTACAAACAGCTTTTATTGTAACAGCTTTTCTTCTGTAAAAACCGGCCGGATAAATGGCATTAATGATTTCTTCCTCAGCAAGGTTCATCATTTTTTCAGGTTCGGATGAAAGTTCAAACAGACTCTCTGAGGCTTTAAGTGTTACAGAATCCTTTGTTCGCAGAGATATAATTGTACTTATCAAAACTCTGAAGGGATCCCTTTTACATCTGTCTGAAATTTGTGTTACAGAAGGGGGCTTTTGAGAAAAGTAATAATCTTCCAGAAGGGAATAAAATTCATGAATTTTAGTCGTTTTCATTATTGTCTATACAATGTCCTCAATTAATTCACGGATTTTGGGTTTTATATGAATATTGCTTAAATCAAAAGATTTAACAGCTTTACCGATAACTGTTTGTTTGTAGTAGTCAGAAGACTTTTTATCAATAATAATTATATTTTCACCGTTTACACGGCATAAGCCGCCTCTGGCATTGGTTTTTTCGTATCTGATTTTTATTCCCAGTTTATGACACAATTCTTCCAGTTCTTTCAGTTCCGTTTTGCCCACAATCCCCCCGATGGATTATTCGTTAGACATCAGTGGTGACATTTGACGCAGTTTTTTAACATTTTCCTTTAAAATATCAACTGCCCTGTTCACTTCCTCTTCATTATTAAACCTGCCGAAACTGAATCTCAGAGCACCGTGCATATCTACCGGATCAGCATTTATAGCATAAAGTACATGTGAAGCATCAACGCTGTCCGAAGTACAGGCTGAACCTGTCGAACAATCGATTTCGGAAGCGTAAACCATGAGTGCTTCGCCCTCTATATACTTAAAAGTAATATTGGAAATACTGCAAATCCGTTTATCTCTGGCTCCGTTCACATAAGTATCCGGGATTTCCTCCAATACTCTTTTTTCAAAAAGGTCTCTTAAATACCCAATTTTTTCCGAATCCTCTTGCAGCTGATCTTTTATAATTTCACAGGCTTTTGCTATTCCTATGATATAAGGGACATTTTCAGTTCCTGCCCTGAGCCCGTATTCGTGATGTCCGCCGTGCACAAGCGGTACTATAAAATCTTTAAGACTTTCATCCACATAAAGTACTCCTATCCCCTTGGGAGCATAAATTTTATGCCCGGAAAACGTCAGCATGTGAACACCCAGATCTGTGACATCCACCGGCATTTTACCCAAAGCCTGGACTGCATCCGTATGGATATAAACATCATTATCTCTGCATATTTCCGCCATTTCTTCCACAGGCTGAATTGTACCAATTTCATTATTGGCCAGCATTATGCTGACAAGTATTGTATCTTCCCTTATCGATTTTTTAAAATCTTCAATGTCTACAATTCCGTCATTATTGACTTTAAGATAAGTAACGTCAAAACCTTCCTTTTCCAGATATTTAAATGTCTCTAATACAGCCTTATGTTCTATATTGGATGTGATAAGATGCCTGCCTTTATTTTTCATTCCGTAGGCGAGCCCTTTGATAGCCATATTGTCGGACTCGGAACCGCTTCCTGTAAAAATTATTTCAGAGGTGTCAGCTCCAAGCAAAGAAGCAACTGTTCCCCTGGCTTTTTCAAGTTCATCACGTATTTGCCTGCCGTCATTATGGATACTGGAAGGATTTGCATATTTTTCTTTCAAATATGGCAGCATTACTTCAAAAACCCTCTCATCCACAGAAGAAGTTGCACTGTTGTCCAGATATATACTCATTTATCATCACCCTTTGTCTATCAGATTTTTCAAAGTAATATTTTCAAAATAACCGTCAACATTTTCTTTCAGCCCCTGCCAAAACCAATTTATGGAGCAAATATCAGACTTGACGCAGCCATCGGTTTCCACACAATCAACAGGTTTTACAGGCCCGTCCATGGCATATACAATCTCTTTTATCGTGATATCAGCAGGGGAGCGGGATAAAATATAACCGCCTGTAATCCCTCTTATGGATTCCACAATATTGTTTTTTTTCAATTGAGAAAAAATCTGCTCCAGATACTTCAGGGAAATATCTTCGTAATCGGAAATTTTTTTGAGGGGTATTGCCTCAGACTCTCCGCCCAAAAGTGCCAGAGCGTAAACAGCCCTTATGGCATACCTGCTTTTAGTTGTTATCCTCATGGTCTCTATCCTTTTTTATTCTTTCAACTTCTTTTTCTATTTCAACTACCCTGTCCACAAGACAAGTGACAGCTTTTGCCACTGGATCGGGTAATTTATCGTGGTCAAAGTCAACTGAAATCTTTTCATCAGTAACAACCCTTCCGGGGATACCCACAACAGTTGAGTTGGGCGGTACTTCCTTAACAACAACCGAATTGGAACCCACTTTGGAGTTTTTACCCACAGTAAAGGGACCCAGTATTTTAGCACCAGCTCCTATAATAACATTATTACCGACTGTGGGGTGCCTTTTACCTTTATTTAAACTTACTCCTCCCAGAGTAACTCCGTGATACAGGGTTACGTCATCGCCAACTTCGGCTGTTTCGCCGATAACAACTCCCATACCATGGTCTATAAAAAAACGTTTGCCGATTTTTGCTCCCGGATGAATCTCTATACCGGTAAGAAAACGACCTATATGAGAAACAAATCTTCCCAATAGATACAGCTTCTTTTTCCACAGCCAATGGGCGAAACGGTGAAAAAGTATAGCATGCAATCCCGGATAGCAAAGCAATACCTCCGCCATACTCTTTGCTGCCGGATCTCTGTCAAATACCGCTTTAATGTCTTCTCTGATAGTTTTAAAAAAAGCCAATCCCTACTCCTGTGGTAGTATATATGTTTAAAAAAGAAGGGCTTTTTCAAGCCCTTCTGTATTTTGATCTTAAGGAGCCTCGATACAATCTACCGGGCAAACCTCTGCACAAGCACCGCAGTCGGTACAAGTATCGGGGTCGATCACTCTTATGCCATCCCCCTCACTAATTGCACCAACAGGGCACTCGTCCTCACATGCTGCACAGTTTGTGCATTCGTCTGTGATAAAATATGCCATGTTGCACCTCCGCTTGAATCTATGGTAATAGATATAAGCAGTCCTTCATATTGTCAACAAAAAAATAATAACATACACATTTATTAAAAAAGCATGTTGCATTTTTCAATAAATTATATATGTTTTACCCTTGTCAAACATGAATATAATGGAGGTTTAAATGGCATACGAAAATATCAGATTTGTTAAACTTGTAACAGGCGATTCCGTAATGGGAGAGCAGGAGGAAGAATCAGGAAAAATCAAAAACATTGCCCTTATTCAGGCAATTCCATCCGGCAACAGCATGCAGGTTGCTGTGCTGCCTTTCGGTTTTCCGTTTGAAGAAGAGATAGGCGGTGAAATTTCTGAAAAAGATATAATCTATGAGTACTCCTCTGTGCCGGAAGAATTAAGAAACAAGTATCTGGAAGCCAAGAGCAATATACGGATAAGCCAGAATATGGACAACCTCAAAGACTTTCAGGGTGGATCCGGTTCCGGAGGAAACAGCGGCTTAATTATCTGATGCACAGATTCTGGAAATCTCTCCATTCGAAATTACGATATCAAGATCACGTTCTTTCAGTGGAGCATAAAACGTACAGTTTCAGTAAAATCAACCGTGAGATGCCTTTTACAGTTGTTAACACCAGCGACTGGGTGGTTGTAATTCCCGAAACCATCGAAAAAAAATTTGTGCTTGTAAAACAGTTCAGAGTTGGGACAACAAGTGTTACTTTGGAATTCCCCGGCGGAGCCGTCTCAGCCGGGGAAGAACCTAAAACTGCTGCCGTTAGAGAGCTGGAAGAAGAAACGGGACTGATTCCGGAAAAACTTAATTATCTTGGCATAATAAACCCAAACCCGGCATTTATGAGCAACAGATGTTTTGCATACAGCGCAACCGGCTGCAGATATGATGGGAACATGAATCTGGATATGTTTGAAGATATTGAGGTTGAAGAATACCGGCAATCGAAGTTTAATGAGATGGTAAAAGCAGGTAAAATTACCCACAGTATTGTTCTGGCGGCATACAGTCTTCATCTGCTAAATTCCGTTTAAAATCAAAACATTTTCCGACTTCCCTATTTCCCCATCTCACCACCTCTCCACCTCACCATCTCACTCACTAACTCCCCCTCAACTAATTGATAAAGTCCCAAAATTCCGTTAATCAGTTGACATTCATATTCTAAAACGTTATCTTTCTATACCTCTTATCAAGAGTGGCTGAGGGAACGGGCCCTGAGAAGCCACAGCAACCGGTCTGCCGCCGGGCAGATGCCAGGTGCTACTTCCCGCCCTTAACGGGGCAGATAAGAGACCTCGCTTGAAAAGCAAGGCCTCTTAACCCTTACTTTGGGAGTTTTACATAAAAACAGGGGGATACGATGGAAAACAATTCTGTAGGCCTTGTAAAAACACAATATGTAACATTCAAAGATGAATTCTTCTTCGAAAGCGGACGGGTTTTAAATCCAATTACAGTGGCCTATGAAACATACGGTTCTCTGAATGAGGATAAATCAAACGCCATCCTTGTTTGCCATGCGCTGACAGGTGATCATCATGCCGCAGGATACAACCATCCGGATGACCAGAAGCCCGGGTGGTGGGACAATATGATAGGTCCCGGCAAACCGCTGGATACAGATAAATACTTCATAATCAGTCCCAATTTTCTGGGCTCATGTTTCGGTACCACAGGCCCGGCCTCAATTGATCCTGCCACAAAGGAGCCTTACGGTCTTAAATTTCCCGTATTTACCGTTAAAGATATGGTAAAATTGCAAAAAAGGCTCATCAAGTACCTTGGTATTGAAAAGCTGAAAACCGTTATCGGCGGTTCAATGGGTGGCATGCAGGCGTTAGAGTGGGCGATAACCTTTCCGGAGATGGTGGAATCGGTAATCCCCATAGCCACAGCTGGAAGAATCACGCCGATGGCAGTAGCTTTCAATACTGTGGCACGTATGTCGATTATGAAAGACCCCAACTGGAATAACGGTAATTATTACGGCAAAACGCCGCCTGTTGACGGTCTGGCAATAGCCAGAATGGCAGGACATATAACATTTCTGTCGGATGCTTCATTCCACAAAAAATTCGGTCGTAAATATGCCTCACTCGAAGGTATATACGACTTTTTCGGATATTTTGAAGTGGAAAACTATTTAAGGTACAACGGCTACAAATTTGCCAGAAACTTCGATGCAAACAGTTTTCTCTACATTATCAAATCAATGGATATCTTTGACATCTCCTACGGTTACGGTTCTTTTGAAGAGGCTGTAGGTAAGATAAGGTGCAAAACGCTGTTTATTACATTTACATCCGATTTCCTTTTCCCCAACTACCAGACAGAGGAAATTGTTGACATACTGAGCACTTTGAAAAGGGATGTAACATGGGAGAATATAGAATCCGATTACGGACATGATGCTTTTTTGCTGGAATTTGATGCCCAGTCTGACTTAATAAGAAACTTTCTCCGGAATTTATAAATTGGTAAATAAATGAGCTTTGACGATTCAGCATTCAATTATAAAATCAGCACTGATCATAAGACGGGTACAGAACTCGAAATACTTAACCGCCTCTTTGAAAATAAAAAATTTGCTAAAACTCTTGATGTTGCAACTGCAGCGGGGCATTGTGCCAGAATATTCAATGCGAAACAGTATGTTGTTTCCGACTTAAGCTTTAACATGCTCAAAGAAGCATTATCCGACTGGCCATCCCCCTCCGCTGTGCAAAATTGCGCAGAAAAACTCCCCTTTAAAACTCAAACATTCGACCTTGTTTCCTGCAGAATAGCCCTGCACCATTTCAGGGAAGCTGAAAGTTTTTTTAAAGAAAGTTCCAGAGTTCTCAAAAATAAGGGATTTTTGGTATTAATAGACAGCCTTGTGGATATTGAAGATGCTTATTTGAATACAATCGAATTTGTAAGGGATCCGTCGCATTTCAGGTCGTATACATTCAAAGAAATAGTGAATATGACATCCGATTACTTCAGAATTGAGTTTCTGCAATTATTGTACAAGAAACATAATTTTGATGAATGGGCCAAACGGCTCAATCCTTCCCGGAAACGCCTTGAAAAGATATCCCAATCCTTCCTGGCTCTCCCTGAGAATATAAAGCAGGAATTATCACTTGAGGTGGCCGGTGAAAATATATTATCATATACGGATAAAAAAGCGGTAATAATTTTAAGGAAGTTATGAATACATTAAAGATTGAGAAGCTGGGGGTTGAATACCAGCATAAATTTATTCTTCAAAATTTATCATACATTTTTGAATCCGGCAAAACTTATGCCATTTTCGGAAAAAGCGGAGCTGGTAAATCAACTCTTTTAAAAGCTCTGTGCGGACTGACTGCCTATAACGGCGAAATTTATTTAAACAATGAAAACATCAGCGAAATAAAACCTCAGATTTTAAGGAAAAAAGTTCAATACCTGCACCAGGAAGCCGTATTATTTAACGGAACAGTCAGTGATAACTTGGATATGCTCTCAAAGCTGAAATATAATTCCGAACTAACTATTGACAAAAACGAAACTATAAGTTTGTTTGAAAAGCTGGCACTTGACAACTCATATCTGAAAAAAGAAACGAAAAAACTCTCCGGAGGGGAAAAACAGAGAATTGCCATTGTCAGAGCAGTCCTGATGAATCCGCTTTTTCTCCTTATGGATGAGCCCACCTCAGCGCTGGATATAGGAAATGAAAGCAAAGTGCTGGCATTGGCCGATGAATTGAAAAAAAATATGGGTATAATAATAGTAACCCATTCACCGGAATTTATACAACGGGCGGATAAAAAGATATATATGGCTGACGGTGAAATTAAAAAAACTTTCGAAGAAATCAGTAATGCAGAGATAAAAAAGCTGATGGAGCAGTAAGTGGAGAAATCGATACTGGATATATCTGTAAGCTCCCTTTTGATTCTTTACGCAATGGCAGGTTTTGTCTTACTGGTTTATCATTATTTAAAACTTAATCTTTTCAAAGAACTGCTGACTGCCCTTCTGAGAATGACCCTGCAGCTTACAATTGCCGGCTTTATTCTCGTATATATTTTTAATATTAACAGTTTCTGGCTCATACTAATTGTTTTTATATTTATGGCTTCTTTTGCCGGTCATACAATATTGAAGAAATCAAAGCTGGCTATTCCCGGGTTTTTCCCGAAAATTTTTATTACAGTTTTTTTAAACGGAGCCGTTATTACATCATTCTTTCTATATGTAATCGTTCAGCCGGATCCCTGGTATGATGCAAGATATTTCATTCCTATTGCCGGCATGGCCCTCGGTAACTCAATGAATGCGTGTGCGCTGGCACTGGACAGGTTCTTTGACTCTATAAAAAACAACCCTAAATATGTTGAAACAATCCTGGTTTTAGGCGGTACAAAATTTGAATCGGTTAAATCGTTTTTTTCAAATTCTATCCGCTCCGCCTGCCTGCCGATAATTACCAATATGAGCGGTGTGGGGCTGGTTTTCCTGCCCGGAATGATGACAGGTCAGATTTTGTCCGGCACAGATCCCGTTGTGGCAGTAAAATATCAGATAGCAATAATGATTATAATAACAGCCAGTGTAACCTTTGCTTCACTTTTTTCATTGTTTTTTGCATATAAATCTGTATTTGATTCTGAAGACAGACTGAAAGGAGAACTTTTTGAATAATTTTCTTGCCAAAATCAATCTTCCTGTAATAGGCAGATGGTTCATTTTGGGAACCCTTGTGGGTATAGTGGCAGGGCTTGGTGCCATTGTCTTTTTCGTTCTTCTTCAGGGGCTTGGATACTTTTTTATCGATTATGTTATAGGAATGCGGCTTCCTGAAACTGCGGGAGAGCCTTCTCTGTTCGGTCATACCACCAGCGAACTGAAACGATGGCTCTTTTTCTTTGTTCCGGCTTTCGGCGGACTTTTAAGCGGTTTTCTGGTTTTTAAATTTGCTCCTGAAGCTGAAGGGCATGGTACTGATGCCGCCATCGAAGCAATACATCACAAAAACGGTTATATCAGATGGCATGTTCCCATCATAAAAACAATAGCAAGTGCTCTGACAATAGGCACAGGCGGCTCAGGCGGCCGGGAGGGGCCTATCGCTCAAATAGGAGCCGGATTCGGCTCTTTTCTGGGTAGGATTCTGCATCTTACAGACAGGGAAAAGCGTATTTTGGCTGCAGCCGGGATGGGTGCCGGTATTGGTGCAATTTTCAGATCTCCATTAGCCGGAGCTATATTTGCTGCTGAGGTTATGTATTCCAGCTCCGATTTGGAATATGAAGTCCTTCTCCCCTCCACAATAACATCAATTATTGCATATTCGGTTTTCTGCAGTATGTTTGGATGGGAACCTTTGTTTGAAACACCCGATTTCCGCTTTACCAATCCACTTGAATTAATCAGTTATACATTACTGGGATTTCTTTGTGCAGGCTTCGGATATCTGTATATCAAAACATTTTACGGCATACACGCGACTTTTAAGAAACTGAACATCTCTAATTATTTCAAGCCTATGCTGGGCGGACTGGTGACCGGTGCTATAGGTTTTTTCATCCCTCAGGCTCTCGGTGGGGGTTACGAACAAATCGAGCTGGGAATGCACACCCAGCTCAGTATATCTTTTCTGCTGATACTTATTGTGGCCAAAATTCTTACAACATCTTTCAGTATAGGCAGCGGTGGTAGCGCAGGGATTTTCGGCCCCTCAATGGTAATAGGCGCTTCGGTTGGCGGATTCTCAGGACTTTTTCTTGCAGAGGTAATGCCCCAAATTGTTACAGAGCCCGGAGCTTATGTTATAGTGGGTATGGCCGGGTTCTTTTCAGGAATTGCAAGCACACCGTTATCCACGATTATCATGGTTAGTGAGATGACCGGAAACTATCATCTGCTTGTGCCTGCTATGTGGGTGAGTACACTCTCATTTCTCCTGTTGAGAAAACATACAATCTATGTAAAACAGGTCAACTCCCGAAGCGATTCGCCCATACACAAAGGGGAATTTTTCCTGCAGGTGCTGCAAACGATAAAAGTGAAAGAAATCATGAGAAAAGACCCCATTGTCATCAGGGAAGATTTGAAGTTCACCGATATTCTGAACTTTATCCCCACTGTAAAACATAACAATTTCCCCGTGGTAAAAGAAGATTATACTTTAGTTGGAATCATGCGCTTTGATGAGATACGTGAATTCATATTCGAAGAAGGTTTGGAGGACATAGTGGTGGCTGGAGAAATCTGTGACAAAGATGTGATTCCGGTGATGGAAGAATACTCTCTTGCGGATGCAATTGAAATTATCGGCTTTAAAAACATCGAGCTTCTTCCTGTTGTAAACAATCTTGAGGAAAAGAAACTTATCGGTATCCTTACCAGACGGGATATTGTTTATGTTTATAACAGGGAAATGATGAAGCAAAAGGATATAAAAGTAGCCACGGATTTTTGACAACAAAAGCAGTGTGCTGGTTGAGTGGTTTATTGGTGCACTGGTGTATTGGTTTAGTAGTTGAGTAGTTGAGTAGTTGAGTGGTTGAGTGTATAAATGGCATTTACACAGAATTTTTTACAAGGTCAACTTCAAATCTCTCAACCTTTGCCTCTGCCTTTACCCTAATCCTATCACCCATAACCCATAACCCATAATCCATCACGAATCACTCATCACGCCTTACGGCATCTCCCGGTGAGTAGAAATAATTCATAAGAACGACCTTGATAAATGCAGCAACCGGCAGCGAAATAATCATCCCTGCAATCCCCAGCAGATAACCGCCCAATATGAGAGAAAAAATCACCGCTGTAGGATGGAGTCCCAGTGAACCGCCCACGAGTTTGGGTGTAATAAAATTACTTTCCAGAAATTGCACTATCGTAAAGCCTATAACCACATACAAAGGGTGCCACAGATCAAAATACTGGAAATAAGCTGCAATAAGCGAGGTAACAAAACCTATAATAAAACCCAGATAAGGAACAATACTTAAAATGCCGGAAATCACACCTATACCGACAGCACCCTTAATGCCTGAAATCAACAGCGCTGTAGTGTAAAGTACTGCCAGAATAAGACTTACCGCCAGCTGCCCCCTGAAATATCTGCTCAAAATAGAATTAAATTCTTTTGCATGGGGTTTAATATCAAAAGAAAACTTCTGCTCGGCCAAATCCAGTCCTTTTGCCATGAGTCTGTCAAAATCGCGTAAAAAGTAAAATATCAAAATCGGCACAAGAGAATAGGAAACAAACTGCCCTACAAAGCCGGAAACTGATGAGTATACCGATGCAAATGTTTGAAAAAACATCGAGGAAATTTTGCCGGCTTTACCCTTTAAAAAATTAACCGCTTCCTGATAGGTTAGTTCCAGTCCGTCAGAATGTGTGTATTTCTGTATCAGCTCCACAAGCTGACCGAAATAGTGAGGCAGTTTATCAATGAGAAAAGCAATCTCCCTGTATATCACAGGCAATAAAAATATTAAAAGCACGGATATAATACCGCCAACAAGCAGGAAGATCAGCAGAATTGCAAAACTTCTGCCTATCCGGTACTGCTCCATTTTATCAACAAGCGGATCAAGCAGATAAGCAATAAAAAAAGATATGGTAAAAGGCGCCAATATCCCCTGAATTTTAAAAATCAGAAATATAAGAAGAAGCGAACCGAGGATGATAAGGACATTTTTCAGATCGAGCTGTATATTAACGAGCTTCATTATTTATTTCTTGGCACTTTCCCAATCGGCCATAAACTTTTCAATACCTATATCCGTAAGAGGATGTTTAACAAGTTGCTTCATCACCTTATGAGGAATGGTTGCAATATCAATTCCGAGAGAAACGGCTCTCTCAACATGAAACGTATTTCTGATACTGGCAGCAATCACTTCCGTTTCAAAGCCGTACTCACATATAAGATCCATGCATTTAGCGGTAATTTCCATTCCGTCGTGACCGATATCATCAAGCCTTCCAACAAAAGGACTTATATATCTTGCCCCTGCTTTGCAGGCCAGCAGTGCCTGGTTTGGAGAAAAAACCAGAGTCATGTTTACCGGAATCCCTTTCTCTTTAAGACTTTTTGTGGCTTTCAGCCCTTCCTCCGTGCAAGGGATTTTTACTACAATGTCTTTGTTTATCTTGGAAAGGTCAATGCCTTCCTGAACCATTTCTTCAGCTTCTGTACTCAAAACTTCTGCACTTATGGGCCCCTTAACTACCTCACATATCTCTTTGATTCTATCGATAAAATCCACACCTTCCTTTGCAATTAGGGAAGGATTAGTGGTAACTCCATCAACAAGGCCCAATTCCGCCATTTCTTTAATCTGTTCCAGGTTAGCGGTATCTAAAAATATCTTCATATCTTACCTCCGTGTTCTCATTTGCTCGATAAAGGAATCTCTGCATCCCTGAGAGCAAAAATAGTAAACCCTGTCATAATATTTTACCTTAAAAGGTGTGTCCATTTCCACAAAAGTATTACAAACCGGATCTTTCACCAATTCAACAGGGGAATCATCGTCTTCTTTTTTGCTCCGGCCAAACAGTTTCTCCTTGTTTTTTCTGAAAAAAGAGAAACCGAAATAAGCAGCAGCGCCTAAGATTATCAGTTTAAACAGCATTATTTTTTCTTTTTCTCCTCGGTTTGTCAGGCACTATAAATATCGTCTTGATATTACCGCTTCCGTAGCTTTCCGTTCTGACACCCTTGGTTTCCTTAAGTGCAAGATGAATTTCTTTCCTGATTATTGTAACTAATGAAGCCATCTTTTCCGTCTTGCCGGTTTTCTTGACACGCTCTGCCAAATTTAAGGCTTTTTCTTTCAAATGCTTAACAACCCTGCTTCTGTAATTTTCCACATCAACAATTATCTGCAAATCGCTGTCATCACCGATACCGAGCATTTTGTCCAACAGGTATTGCAGGGCATTCAAAGTCTGAGCCATTTTACCTATAATCAGATTTGAATCTTCGGAAAAAATGTTAAGAATATATTCCGAGTGGTTATCTATTACCTCTATTCGGTAATCATCAAAACCACTCTTTTCAAGGATTTCAGAAAGAACGAGTTTAGCCTGTCTTTTGTAATATTCCTTGTCATTAAAATATATTTTCACCTGGTAATTCTTTTTCCCGAATCCCAGAAATCCTTTGTTGCCTTCTTCCAAAACATCATATTCAATATATTTTTTAGGAACATCATGCTCCATTATAAATTTGTTTATTGCATCCTCAACTGAGGGAGCTTCTATCTCATAATACTTCATAATCACCTCGTCATTTAGCACTAACTTTTCTGTTAATAAAATACTGCTGAATTATAGTAAGCACATTATTGGTCAACCAGTAAATAACAAGTCCCGCCGGGAAGTTAAGGAATATAAATGTAAATACAAGTGGCAGGAACATAAAAATCTTCTGCTGCGTAGGATCTCCGCCTGTGGGAGTCATTCTTTGCTGCAGAAACATAGAAAGCCCCATCAAAATCGGTGTGATGAAATAAGGATCCTTCTGTGAAAGATCGGTAATCCAGAAAATAAAAGGTGAACCTTTCAATTCGATGGACACAAGAAGAGTTTTGTAAAGGGCAATAAAAATGGGTATCTGTATTACCATCGGCAGACAGCCGCCCATCGGATTGGCACCATGCTTCTTATAAAGTTCCATCATGGCAGCATTCATCTTCTGAGGCTCACCCTTAAACTTCTCCCTGATTTTCGTCATTTCAGGCTGGAGAACCTGCATCTTCTTCATTGATGTCATACTTTTCTGGGTTAAAGGGTAAGTTATTATTTTTATAACAAATGTCAGAAAAATAATCGCAAGGCCGTAATTACCCACATAATCGTATGTGAAGTTCAGAATCTGCAACATGGGTATTGAAATAAAAGAAAAAATCCCGAATTCGATACTCTCTTCAAGCTCAAATTTATAGGAGCTGAGCAAATCATATTCTTTAGGACCTACAAAAATAGGGAACGTTGTAACACTCTTATCCAGAGGATTTACAATCACTTCTTTCGACCCTTTGACAACCGCCTTAGAATCCCCTTTGGATTCGATGGCAGCTTTTGTAAGACCTCCGTTCATGGCGGAAAAGAGAAAATACTTCGAAGTGTAACCAAGCCATGAAGGATTATCCACATTAATCGCTTCTTCAACATCCTCAGGATCTTCTTTTGTAACCTGCTTACCGTTAAAAATAATAGGGCCGCTAAACATATATTTGGAATCTTCAAATCCCTTGCCGAGACCGGGGCCTATAACCACACCCAGTGATGTCTGAATCGTCTGATCGCTGATATTGGAAATGTTAACCTTCAAATCAAAGAAATAGCTGTCTTTTTTTATAATATAGGTTTTATTGATTACAATATCTTTTGTTTCACCAACAAACTGCACTTCATATCTGTTGTTAAATTCTTTTACAGTATGCTTATAGCCGGAAACAGGTGCACTCAGTACATTCAAATAATCCCCGTTTTCTGATTTAAAAATTAAATCGGGAAACTCTTTGTCCTTATACTGAAGAACCGTTGCGGTATAAATATTGCCGGTTTCCGAATTGAAAGTAATTTTTAGATTGTTCGTCTTAACATTGAATGTTTTTACCTGAGTCTTCTCTTCCTCTTTTGTACTGCCCAGCTTCTTAACATCAACACTTTCGGATGTCTGTTCAGCTGACGGTTTACCGGCTGGTTCTTTGCCGGCTGCTTGTGTTTGCGTCTGGTTATCCGTCTGTATAACGGGTGTAGGTGCGTAAAAATACTGAAATATCAGCAGTACCAGAATACTGAGACCAATTGCTAATACTGTTCTTTTATCCATAAAACTCCTTCCTCCAGGTTAATCATTTAACAGGATCAAATCCGCCTTTGCTGTATGGGTGGCATCTCAGGATTCTCCACAGGGATAAGATTACGCCTTTAAATATGCCCTTTTTAACAATTGCTTCTTTAGCATAAGCCGAACAGGTGGGGTAAAATCTGCAATTCCTTCCTAAAAAAGGGGATAATAATAATTGATATAACGATATTGATTTAAGCAAAAGCTTTTTTACAGACGTTATGAAAATCTTTTTCAAGTTCATTATAATTCACCCTTACTGCTCCGGCCAAAGCAACTATCACAATGTCAGTACCTTCGGGCAACACATCTTTTTTTGTACGATAAATTTCCCTTAAACGGCGCTTAATCTTGTTACGAACCACTGCTTTTTTACTCACTTTTTTGCTGACAACTGCACCGAATTTCCCTGTACCGCCGGAAACAGAAAACATTAACAAATATTTCCCTTTGTATTTGGCTCCATTCTGAAAAACAAATTTAAACTCCGAAGCTTTCCGCAGCCTCTCATTTTTGGGTAATCGCTCATCCATTCATCAAATTGCCAGACGTTTGCGTCCCCTTGCCCTTCTTCTGTTCAATATCTGCTTACCGCCGCGGGTTTTCATGCGGGCGCGAAAGCCCTGTTTACGCTTCTTCTTAATGTTCGTCGGTTTTTTCATTGTACGAATCTGAGACATCTATTCCTCCGCTTCTCGATTTTTAAAGAGTGCGATTATAGCCACGCCCTTCTTGTTTGTCAACATAATGAGGATAAATTTAACACAATTTTTATAAGCTTTTCAATCAAAAAGAAATATTGTTAAATAACGTCCGGCTAAACGGCAAAAAAGCGGAAAGAATCTGCGCCCGTTTTTTGCTGTTAATAGTTGACATCCTGAACAAAAATCTGTATACACTCGGTTACTATCTGCTATGCCGGAGTGGTGGAATTGGTAGACGCGCCGGACTCAAAATCCGGTGGGATCAAACCCGTGCGAGTTCGATTCTCGCCTCCGGCACTCTTTCTTACCAACAACTTACCCAGTTTCAGCAAAAACACAAAATCTACAATTTGGTCAAGTTGTGCCACCTTTGTGCCACCTTTCTTTTCTTGTGCCATTTTTCCATAAAGTAACATTTCCTCTTTTACAGTTCATAAAAATTTAAAAAACTTTCCATGCTCACATCCGGCTTTATCTGACCGGATATGAGCAAGAATAGACAGTTCTTGATTTACGAAGCTCTTTTGTTGATGTAATCTACCAAGTCGTCTTCATGAATGTAAACTTTGCCGAAGATTTTATAAGTTTTCAATTTCTCGTTTTTCGGAGATTTCGGCCCGGTTTTCTTATAAAGAGTGCTTACGGATACACCAAATAATTTTGCAGCTTCTTCCAGGCTAAGCAGTTTTTCCATGTCTTTCAAACTTTCGATGGTCTTCATTGATGACCCCTCTCATACTTAATAAATATGATGGGGTCATCACCCGCATCGATTTTTTTCTGCGCGCAGATTACGCACCGACCAGCAAAATCTGCACACAATTCTCTCTGATTCGACGCTGCTATAAACAGCGAAGGAATATAAAATTATTTAATGATTGGTTTTAAAGAATATTTGAATGTATCGAAAAATACATTTTAATTTTCAGACCGGCGTTTCCGATCTGAATCTCCGAATAGACAAACTTGTATTGTTTGCTTTTATCCCTTGGAAGGGTTGAACAAGAATAATTTGTGCCATAAATATAAAAAATCAAGCATAATTTTCATAAAAATCAGTCGGAACTAAATGTACATTGTTCAGTCTCATGCTTTCAATATCGTATCTCTGGATTAAATTATGAATATCTTTTCTATAACCTTGCCGACTGTCCTTATGATGATAGAGTATACACGATGCCATTTTATACAGCTTTTGTCTATCTCCGGAATTTTTTCTAACACCCAACCCTTTTTTAAGTAAATAATAATAACTAAGATCTGCATGGTGCAAATAGTACTGACTCATATTATAATTGTAACTTTTTTTACCAACCTTATAATTTACTACCTTCCCCAAATCATGAAAAAAAATTGACATAAGAATTATTTCATTATCCATTTCACACAAATCCCAATTTCTTCTAAAGATTAAGTCATCTTCAGCTAACCTCATCGCCTTCACAGTGTGTTCCACAAGGCCCATTGGGTAGTTATGGTGATTATAAAGACTTGCAGGACACTGGAAAAATTTTTCAAGAACCTTTCTGTCTTTAAATGTAACTCTTAAAATATCCAGCAGAAATTCATCAGTAATATCATGATACAGCATCTCCAACAGACAGTTTCCAAGATCATAATCCCGTAAACCGTATAAATGATCAAGACTTATGACAAGAAATTCTCTAAATTCATAATCAACAATATGGTATATTTTATTTTTTTCCTTTTTTAACTGAATATTGCAGAGAATAATATCCTGCTCTTTAGCTTTTTCTTCGAACTCATCTATCGATTCCCATAAGTATACTTTTCTTTTTTCATAATAATTGGATAAATATACTTCTAAAAATTCAATGCCGTCCTTACTTGTTCGTCTTTCATGTTGATCAATAAAATAAAACATTTCTTTTCCTTTATTTGGCATATTCACCTCCAAAATATTCCGTAAAATCGGATTATATGCAATGTTATATTCCAATTTTCCGGAATAGTCAAGAATAAATATTGTGTTACCAAAAAAACTGAGTTAAAAATAAATATGGATTTTATAGTCAGACTCAGCGATGATGCCGTAAAAGAAATAAAAGATAAATTTACAACTTACACCCTATCAAAGCATTTAAACCATGATCTTGCATCCCGTCTTCTTAAAGGTGATGCTAATATAACTCTTAAAAATTATATTAAACTTTGTAGATTAATGAAATGGGACATACCCAGGCAAATCAATATTATAGATAAGAAAAAATAAGATTTCATAAGGCTTTGGTAAAGATCGATTTTTTTCACTTGACAAACTATATTAAGTTCTTAAGTTAAATGTATATTCTATCCTGCGGGAAAATTTCAAAAATATCATTCTGGAGACGAACCCTTATAAGGAATTTGGAGAGAGATGACTTTTCAGGTCATCTGAATGCGTTATTTCATCATTTCTTGAATAACGGATAATTCATTTGTTTTCTGTATACTCATAGTACAGAAAAACATCTAACATCATTTCAATATTATTTTCCTTTTTAATCATGCTTTAAGCATGTTGACATATATCTTGCCAATTAATCCCAATTAATCGGAACAGCCAAGTTATGGAATGAATTATTCCAGGAACTTGGTTCTTTGCCGTCACTTCTGACTGCCAATCAGAATATAGGCAAAGAGGGCGTCGCGACGTGCATGGAGACATGCTTGCGTTGTGGCAACGGGGGCTGTGGCCGAAGGGCTGCTTCTACCCAATGTATATACCGAATTTGGGCGACTCGGAAATTGTCTGTTGAAGCCAACAGTTCATCAGGCACGTTGTATCTGAAGTGGTGAAAATCCATATTGCGGGATAGTGGAAACATTATAACGCAATCACGGCGGGGGAGTCATCATTTGGTAACTTATGATGATAAATAGCTCAACCCGATAAAGGCCCTGTATCATGGCTGCAGGCTAAAGCACCCGAAACGCGTAACGGCGTGGGTGCAACCGTGTAAGAAGTGCAAGAGTGGTAAGGCCAGAGTGTCTGTGAAGTCATATATCCGAATGAAAACATATTTTTAAAATATATGAGTAATGCGGGTTTTCCAGATTCTACCGCCATCAGGAATATGGCAGAGACGACCAGACTTGCATTTTGACAGATACATCTAACGAGGCAAAGTCCGAACGGTTTACCTTGTATGGTGAACGCGAGGACCCAGAGCGGGGATTATTAGAGTCAGAGGATATTTGCAGGGCAGTGAATATCCAAGTCGTGTGGACTGGCAATCCACAATAGAATACGGCACTCGAAAGTCCTCACCTTGTTCCGATTTCATTGGGGCTGGCAACCCCTTTTTATTTTTTATTAAGTTCCAGTGGCCTGGCGGCCTTTAAACCAATTAAATTACCGGGAGGTGAATATGGTTTATAGAAAATGGCAGGATTTTATTAAGACTACTATAAATTATTTATCACATGGATACACTTTTTATTGTCTGACTATGTATCCTGAACATAAACAAAACAGATGGGAAAAAATAGATGAGAAACTGAAAAGCAAATACCCGATATATACCAAGGATGTAAAATACAAGAGGAAAAAGAAAGGCCTTGTCAATTTTGCATTTACCAGATGGCATAATTATTCTCTTATTTTCCACACTGCCGGCGAATGGGATGTTTCACAAGACGACAGGTTTGTACATATTGATACAAATCCAATATATATCAAAACAGGAGAAATATTGATTTTAAAAATAGGGAAAAACAGGGCAGGTCGCAGCTACACTGTTTTTCTCGAAAAAACATGCTATAGAGATATAAAGTATCAACTTATTGAGGCTATCGAATACAGACATTTAAACAAAGTTGCTCTTATCTGGCAACGTCTAAATAATATACCCGGTTATTCCGGGATCATAGAACAAAGGAAAATAATGCGGAATAATCTGGCGGAAACCGCCAAGAAACACAATATGAAAATACCAACACTAAAAATAAATAATAAAAAAGTATATTAGCACCACCCCGCCTGATGAGGCGGGGTATATTTAACTAAAATAGAAAAACTTATACCTATTATTATACTTTATTTACATTCTATTTTAAAGTTGTCCATAGACCAATCATATTTATAATTGAATTTCCACGGATAGTTTTGACCTATTGTTTCAATAATCTTTATTAATTCATCTACCAAAATACAATACAAAACTTTATCTTTTGTATAATCCGAATTAAACAATATTGAATCAAAACCTTTATTATCGTGCTTAGTAACAATCTGAAATATATAACTGTGAACAATTATGTTACAAAGAGACCTCAGCTTTATGGATTTTTCTTTTGGTTTGTCTAATTCATAAAGTTCATCAATTTTATGAATATTAAGGAAAAAAGCCTGTTTATCTCTGGCAGAATATTCAACAACTGGTATGTCGTACTTAATAATATTTTCACTTAATTTATTTGAATCCATTAGTTTTCGTATGCTATAAAAAGAAATTATAATTTCCTGTTCAACTTTGGCATATGACGAAGCACGCCACTGTTTCTGTTGTTTTTTCTCTTTAAGAAAAGAGGCTGTTGAAATAAGCTTATCTTTCCAATAACTTGACTCGCAGATCATTTAATTTTCCTTTAATAGACAAATTTAAATTTCATAAACACACAATATATTTTAATTCACCCATTCAGCACAAATTACCTTTGCCTGTTCAAGCACTGTTTGGGTTGCTTTTTCCTGCTTGTCCGGCGGATATCCATATTGCCTTAAAATTCGCTTCACTATCACGCGTATATGAGCCCGTGCATTTTCTCTCTGATCCCAATCTATGGTTACATTGCGCTTTACAGCCTCCACAAGTTCGTGGGCAATTGTCTTTAACGTATCATCTCCCAACACTTTGACAGCACTATCATTGGTTTCCAGTGCATCATAAAATGCAACCTCATCATCTGTCATTCCAAGACTTTCACCCCTGTTTTGAGCTTCCCTCATTTCCTTTGCCAATTTAATAAGTTCTTCAATAACCTGTGCAGCTTCAATAGCCCGGTTGTGATATTTCCGAATACTTTTTTCCAGCATCTCAGAAAATGACCTGGCCTGTACAACATTTTTACGCGATTTAGTCTTTATCTCATCTTTCAATAATTTATTAAGCATTTCCACAGCCAGATTTCTGTGAGGCATTCGTTTAACTTCACTAAGAAAATCATCCGAAAGAATAGAAATATCCGGTTTATTGAGCCCCGCCTCTGCAAAAATATCAACAATTCCCTGGGAACTCACAGCTTTAGATACAAGCTGCCTGATTGCAGAATCCAACTGTTCCGGTGACTTGCCACTGCCGTTTGCCGTTGCTTTAGCCAGACCGGAACGAACTTCCTGAAAAAAACCTACTTTATCCCTTATTTCAAGAGCCTTCTCATGGGGCACAGCAAGTGCAAAAGCTTTGGAAAGGGCCGTCACTTCCTGCAAATAACGTTTTTTACCATCATCAAGCTGAAGTATATGTTCCATAGCTGCCGCAATGCCTTCAAGACGTTTTTCTGAAGATGACTTCAGCAACGCTTTATAATCAAAGCCGTGCATCATGGAGACGACCACATGATATTTCTCCAGCATTATATTAACCGCTTCATCCTGATCAATTGTGGCACTGCCTCTGCCTCCGGCTTCAGTGTAGTCATTTAATGCCTGTTTCAGTTGGTCGGCAATTCCTATGTAATCAACAATCAAACCACCCGGCTTATCTTTAAATACTCTGTTTACCCTGGCAATAGCCTGCATGAGATTGTGCCCCCGCATCGGTTTATCAACATACATGGTATGCAACGGGGGACAGTCAAAACCGGTAAGCCACATATCCCTGACAATAACAATTCTCAACGGATCTTCGGGATCTTTAAATCTTTTCGCAATATCCTCACGTTTATTTTTACTTCTTATGTGGGGCTGCCATTCCGCACAATCCGAAGCTGAACCTGACATTACAATCTTCACTGTACCATTATTGTCATCATCGCTATGCCAGTCAGGTTTCCGTTTTACAATTTCATTGTACATATCCACACAAATACGCCTGCTCATACAAACGATCATGGCTTTGCCGTCCATAACTTCCAGACGGCTTTCAAAGTGATTTAATAAATCATCCACGACCAAAGATAATCTTTTTTCAGCTCCCACCATTGCTTCCAAAGCTGCCCATTTTGTACGCAATCTCTGTTTTTTGGTTTCCTCTTCACCCTCTGTAATCTCTTCAAATTCCGGATCTATTTTGGGTTTTTCATTTTCCTGTAAATCTATCTTTGCCAATCTGCCCTCATAATATATCGGCACTGTTGCACCATCTTCAACAGCACGCAGAATATCATATTTATCAATATAATTGCCAAAAACTGCCGGTGTACTCTTATCATCACGTTCGATAGGTGTTCCTGTAAATCCTATAAAAGAAGCATTGGGCAAAGCATCGTGCATATGGCGGGCAAAACCGTCTATAAAGTCATACTGGCTTCTGTGAGCCTCATCTGCAATCACAACAATATTTTCCCGATCAGACAGTTTCGGATATTGTACACCTTTTTCATCAGGCATAAATTTCTGAATGGTAGTAAAAATGACACCACCGGCAGGAACATGGAGCAAACTTTTAAGATGTTCACGACTTCCCGCCTGAACAGGCGTCTGCCGGAGCAAATCCCGGCAGGATGAAAATGTATTGAAAAGCTGCTCATCAAGATCATTACGGTCAGTAATAACTAACAAAGTGGGATTTTTCATAGCAGGATGTCTGATAACTTTGCCTGCAAAAAACGCCATTAGTAAGCTTTTACCGCTGCCCTGTGTATGCCAGATCACACCTATACGGTGACCGCCGAAATGATCAGAACCAGGACCATAGCCATTGGCATCTTCACTCACTTTATGCGGATTATTTTCATCATACTCAGGAAATCGGGCATAGAGCATCCCGGGATCAGCATCTATACCGCACGCTGACAATGTGCACTCTATCGCTTTATTCACTGCATGGTACTGGTGATAAGCCGCCGACTTTTTTGCAATATTAACTCCGTCATCATCAAAAACGGTAAAATTCAATATCAAATCCAGAAATCTATTTTTCTCGAAAATCCCTTTTACTAATACATTTGACTCTAAAGAACCTTTGGGAGCCACATCATCACCTTCAATAGTTCGCCACGGCATAAATCTGTCCCAACCGCTGGTAATTGTACCGGCTTTTGCCTCCAAACCGTCGGAAATTATGACTAACTCGTTGAAATTAAAGAGATCGGGAATATCGGATTTATAAGTCTGTATCTGATTATACGCATGGTATATTGTGGCATTTTCATAAACAGGATTTTTAAGCTCAATAACCCCCAAAGGCAGCCCGTTTACAAAAACAACGATATCAGGTCGTCTGTCCTTTCGGTTATGCAGCACTGTAAACTGATTAACCACAAGCCAATCATTATTTTCAGGATTTTCCAAATCAAGAAGCCATATTTTATCATAAACTTCTCTACCGTCATCCATATATGATATATCCACACCATCGGTAAGCATCCGATGAAAACGTCTGTTACTTTCTATTAAGTTAGGTGATTCACTAATAGTAATTTTACGAATGGCTTCATTTGTTACATCTGATGGAATGTTCGGATTGATGCTTTCCAGTGCATTTTGAAGCCTTCCGGGCAAAACGACCTGTTCATAATCCTCACGTTCGGCATTTTTACCATCGGGACTAATGTCAGGACCGAAAGCAGTATCCCAGCCAAGAGCTTCAAACCATTTAAGAACACTTCTTTCAAGTGATGTTTCGTTTATATTCCCCATAATTAGATCCTATAATGGTAGATACAAATTTCTCACCCGATTATCCTTACTTTACTACAAAAAAACCAATGAGAATACTCTTACACAATCTCTTTTAAAAATATATTAAAACGTATTCCAGCATGTCTTTGATCAGTTTATTCAAGTTATTTAGCATTTAATGATTTTTTGTAAGTATTATAATCTCGCAAAGCCTGTTTTGCTTGATCTAAAGTTATGTTTTTTGATTGTAAATGTTCAAGTGCAAGTTTACTGTAAAATTTCTGGCCCCTTTTTTTCTGGAAAAATTTACTATTATTTTGAATATTATATTTCCATATCACAGCAGTCATATAATTAGTTGAGCCTTTTTCAGAAAGTAAACCTAATCTCTCAGCTAATTCTTTTGTTGTTAAAAAATCTTCATCTAAGTTAAAATTTGGAACAACGGTTTCAGTTTGCTTAACAGTTCCCACAAGTTTGAGTGCTGGAGCACCATTCTTTTCGACAAAATGGCCTTCTTGCACAAATTTTATTTTTTCCAAAAGTTCCTTGTCTATAATGATTTTTGCATCAGTACTACTTGGTATCTCACCCCTCAATACATCCATAAGCATTATGTTTTGTGGTCCAGCTTCGGCAATATTTTCAATGAGCTCCATCCATTTTTTCTGTTCAGCCAACCTGTTTTTTTCCAACATTATGCTTAAATCAGGATATTTTATTCTATCGTTTCTAGCGCTGTATCGGTAAAATATATCGCCTTCCCTTGCTTTTTGTCCTTTTGTTTCTTTTTTACAAACAACCGGTTTATTATTAGATTCATTAACTAAAATTGTGCCAAAATTTTTACCATTTATTTCAAAATCATCACTTTCCCAATCTATTACAGGGGCAAAATGTTCGTTCAAATAATTACTAATTTTTTCATTGTCAGTTTCAAAGAAGTTATTATTGGTCACACCTATAGGTGAACGAGGTTTATCTTTGACACCAAAAACAATAATTCCACCAGCATTATTTGCAAATGCGGCCATTATTTTTGAATATTCGTTCATAGAACTAAAGTTAAAATTGGCTTTGAATTCTAATTTTTGGCTTTCTTTGTGCTGCATGCGCCCATTTGTCTTTAAAGAAATTATCTCTTCAAATTGTTTTTGGTTCATAACCCCATCCCTATTTCTCCATTGATTAATTTAGGTAAAAGTTCCCCTCTTAAAAGGTACAGCGATTTATCTTCTACGTTATTTGCAATGATTTTATCTACAATATTATGAAACAAATCGTCTATTTGTCTCATAACCTCCTCAGGTGGTATAAAGCACATAGCTTGTTTTAAATGTTTCCTTTGAATATGTCCCATAGTTGTTACTTTAGTTGATGCAATATTTATAAATTCATTTAAGTGATAACTAGACCATAAAAAATAAAACCATTTAGGAAACTTTTTAGATGTAACTTTAAACAAGTGTTGATTAAGCGCACCTTTACCACCGCACCAAATCTTAACTAACAAGCTTCCAGACCAAGAAAAAAGAACATCACCATCCTCAACAATAAATTTTTTTTCTAAATTTGATGAAGCATAATCGCTGTTTGTTGTGTTACCCTTTCGTAACTGCGCAATTTTAATAATGGGGAGCTTATTTGGCTCATTAGCAGGCGGAAATTTTTGTAATGCTAAACCATTTAAAAAGTCAGCAATTTGATCTAAAGGTAACATTTTCCATCCTTTTGGAATCTGCCCCAACTCCGAACCTTCGAAACGGTCAGGGAAAAGTGCTGAAATTTCATCAGGCAATCCTGTGTCACGACCTTCCGCTTTGGCATGAACAGGATCAAAATCCACAAACCAGCTCTTGAAAATTGCTTTTGCCATCTCTTCCAAAGTTTCATTCATTTTCCGGTTCAGCTCAATCTTATCATCCAAAGAACCAAGAATATGAGCTATAGCTTTTTGTTTGCTTAAATCTGGCAATAGAATCTCCAAATTTTTAAAAGATTTCATCGTAATTGTATCAAAAACCGTGCCATAAGAAAGCGAACGAATTTGGTTTAAAGCGTTTTTCAGCGCATAATAAAGATAATGTTGGTCAACCATTGATTTTGCAACCAATCCGTAGCATGTTTGATTGAAGGACATTGGCTCAGCCAACATACACATAGCACCAACAGTGCCTCTGGCTGTAATTACAATTGTATCTTTTTCTAATAGTTTTGCTGCCGAATTTTTTAAACCCTCTTGAGTAATGGTATTTTCAGTATGCTTAATATACCTTGAATGAGAATTAGCTATATCTTTAGCTGTTGCCCATTTAATCTCACCACCCCAATAAGAAGAGATAGACTTCTTAGGCGTCCCGCCCAAAAAAATTTCACATAAATCAGCTACAGGCAAACTAGGATACTTTTCTTTAATTGCCCTGTTTGCCTGCATTTCTCCACTATATATCATATAGTTATGCCTTCATTTAAAATAGAAAGGTAGCGTTCATAAGCATACACTCTATTACGCTGTTTCCCTGTAATTTCTCTTATAATGCCGATTTGTTCTAAGCTTTCGATTGCTTTGGTAACTGCAGGAAAAGAAAGGCTGGTCTGGTTGCACATTTGGTTAATGTTAACTATAGGACGTTCACAAAAAACTCTAAATACCCTATATGCTGAAGATACTCTTCGCCCCAACTGTTGCACTTTCTGCTCATCTCTCTGAAAAAGAGAAACCAATCCATTTGCTGTTTCAACAGCATTAGTAGCTGTAAATTCTACCCCTTCTAAAAAAAAGTCTATCCAAGCTTCCCAATCACCTTCTTTGCGCACAATATCCAACAAGCGGTAATATTCAGCACGGTGTTGTTTGAAATAAAGGCTCAAATAGAGTAAAGGCTGAGAAAGCACTTGTTCGTAGTGAAGTATAAATGCTATCAATAACCGCCCAATACGTCCATTACCATCAAGAAAAGGATGTATAGTTTCAAATTGAACATGCGCTAAAGCAGCTTTAATAAGTGCCGGGTAATTATTGTCTTCATTGAGAAATCGTTCGAGATCAGACATGCATTTAGAGACTTTATGTGGTGGTGGAGGTACAAAAACTGCATTGCCCGGACGAGTGCCACCAATCCAGTTTTGTGTTTTACGAAATTCTCCCGGAGACTTATTACTCCCTCTACCGCGGGAAAGTAATACGGAATGCATTTCCTTTATTAATCGTGTACATAGAGGAAGTTCCTTTGCTAAATCAAGTCCATGTTTTAACGCTAACACATAATTGGAAACTTCCATCACATCATCAAAAGGTACCCCGGGAGCTTCTTCCAATTCAAAAAGTAATAATTGAGCAAGCGAAGATTGGGTTCCTTCGATTTGTGAAGATAGAACTGCTTCCCGACGTACATAAGTATATAAAAAAATGTCAGGATCTGGAAGAAGTAAACTAATACTGTCCAAACGACCAAGTGCTAAATTTGCCCGCTCTAACAATTTTTGTCTTGCATTATTTAATTCAACAGGAACTTCAGGAGGCAAAGGTTTCGGAACAAAACCATGTATTTTTTCACCTGCAGCAATTGTAATTTCATAATAGCCGGTTTTGCCACGTTTCATTTAATGCTCCATTTTATTTAGCTTTTGTTTAATAAAGCCAAATCTTATTAAACAAAATAGTTAAAACGTTTAATAAGGTATCTTATCTACTCATTAACACATTTTAGCATTTTTCGCTAAATGTTTTACCTTATTTATTATTTTCAATATTTCGGTCTTTCTCTTTAATTTTTTATTTAACTTTTGTTTAATAACGATATACATTATTAAACGATAAGGCCGAAACGTTTAATAAGAACCCCGTTATCTTTCAAACATAATTTTTATTCACGCACTAAAACAGTGCATATTACAAAGACATGCACTAAAATCTATAGATTTTGTGCACATTAATGATAATTCATTATATGGTTTGTTAGGATCAAAAGATTTATTTTTCCCCATAACCCAGCAGCTCCAAGTTTTCCCTTATTGTTTTTTCAAGTTTTTCAGACTCGGCGAACTGCTCATAAAGTTGAGTGCTTAGACGTTTCATCTTTTCGTCAAACGGCTCACCATCATCTTCAACCTCTGGTGCTCCCACATAACGTCCGGGAGTAAGCACATAATCATGTTTTCTGATTTCTTCCATTGATACACTTTTGCAAAAACCGGGAATATCTTCGTATTCGCCTGATCCCTCTTCTCCCCTCCAGGCATGATATGTTTCGGCAATTTTCAATATTTCTTCATCGGATAATTCCCTGTGAACACGATCAATGAGACTACCCATATTGCGGGTATCGATAAAAAGAGTGTAACCCCTGCGGTCTTTAAATTTGCCGTTCTTTTTATTTTTAGTAAGAAACCATAAACAGGCAGGAATTTGAGTAGTATAAAATAATTGTCCCGGCAGAGCTATCATACAATCTACCATGTCATCTTCTATAATGTTTTTGCGAATTTCGCCTTCACCACTGGTATTAGACGACATAGAACCATTTGCCAGAACAAAACCGGCAATCCCTTTCGGTGAGAGATGATATATAAAATGCTGAATCCATGCATAGTTTGCATTGTTAACCGGCGGAATACCATATTTCCAGCGGACATCTTCCCGCAGACGTTCACCGCCCCAGTCACTCATATTAAAAGGCGGATTGGCAAGGATATAATCAGCTCTCAAATCTTTATGCAGATCATTATGAAAGCTGTCTGCATGTTGATTACCAAGGTTTGCATCAATGCCACGGATAGCCAGATTCATTTTTGCCAGTTTCCAGGTAGTAAAGTTGGATTCCTGACCATATATGGAAATATCTCCCAGGCGTCCGCCGTATTCCTCAACGAATTTTTCACTCTGTACGAACATACCACCTGAACCACAACAGGGGTCAAAAACACGTCCTTTATACGGCTCGATCATATTAACAAGTATTTTAACAACACATTGCGGCGTATAAAATTCGCCGCCGCCTTTTCCCTCAGATGCGGCAAACTTACCAAGAAAATATTCATACACTCTTCCGAGAATATCTTTTGATTTTGCCTCATCGTCTCCGAGGCCGATTTTACTGATTATATCTATAAGTTCTCCCAAACGGTATTTATCAAGTGCAGGGCGGGAATAATCCTTTGGCAAAACATTTTTTAACGTTGGATTTTCCTTCTCAATGGCAAGCATAGCTTCATCTATAATTTTCCCGATTGTCGGTTGTTTGGCATTCTCCTGTAATTTTTCCCAACGGGCATCTTTGGGAACCCAGAAAATATTATCAGCTGCATACTCATCTCTGTCTTCCGGATCGGTGTATTCAGTCTCTTTGGTTGCTTCAAGCTGCTTGTACTTGGTCTGGAAGGCGTCGGAAATGTATTTGAGAAAAATCAGGCCAAGAACCACATGCTTGTACTCCGAAGCATCCATATGACCACGAAGCTTGTCAGCAGCAGCCCACATCTGACTCTCAAAACCGAGATTTGCCTCGTTTTTATTCTTTTCCGCCATGAATTTTCCCCATTATTTAAGATTAATAATCATAAAACATTACAATGATAAAGCATCGCAGTGGCAAAAATCAACCTTTTATGACACTTTTCTATCCGATAATACTCATCATAAAAAAATCAACTTAACCATTGGAGATTTTTGGGTATATAAAAGCCACTATTTTATAAAACATGCAAACTGAACACTTGAAATATAATAATCCTTTATATTTACTTTTTTGCTGTATCTTCTGTAATCCTTTACTTTCATAAAATAACCATCATAGTCTTTAAAAGGTATTGTCATACTTCCTATAGATGTATTTTTATTAAGGCTATAAACGATAAACAACTGGCCTTTTGAACACTTGTTTCCTCCATCAACTTCTGCAGATAAATGAAATATTTTGCTCCTGGAATCTTGGGTAACTTTTGCATCAAAATTTTTAACCCTCACTTCACCATTCCTTCCAACAAAAAACTCTTTTGAATAAGCACCTGCCGAAACGAAAACAAATAATAAAATAAATACAGCCAAAACTCTCATAGCAATTCTCCTTACTATTTAAAACATATAATTATACCAAATTTTTTACTTTTTGTAACGAAAATCACTCTTTTTTAATATCAAATAAATGGGGTGAAAATTCACCCACTTTGAAATAGGTATATTATCTGCCTCGCGCATACAATTTTCACATTCCTTCTTTTCTTTCTCACGATCTTAGCTATCATATTCTATCCACTTTGATTCGCTTAAATTCTGTCGAGATATTATGAAAGTCTTTCTGAATTTCCTCCATACTTCTCGCTATAACGTAAAGGTTTGGCTTACCAAGCTGGTAACGACCACGTAACTCCGCCATATCAACAACAATATCTTCTTCATACTTCTTTCCTGTAACACTCTCATACGTCACTTTGAAACACAGAACACAGATAGCCTTAGCCTCGAAGTTTTTGTTTGTCTGTGTGTACCCAGAAAACTGGAATTGACCTGGACCAAAATACTTAAGACCTGTCTTAAAGAAATTCGGCGAGAGAAATTCTTCCAAAAGGCTTTTAGCAACCTTACCACCATTAATCACTAAAGGTTCGAATTTAACGTTCTTCGCTGGTCCATCACCGATATTTCTTACACACAATCGGACTATGTTCATCGCAAAGTCAAGAGCGTCAACTCTAATTTCTATACGGGGTTCAGTTTGTACTTGCCGAAGTTTTCTGGTCTCAATAACCAATATAGCTGTAAGTACAGCGTAAGCAACCGTTGCCAAAGTGACAACTCCTGTAAAAACTACTGTTAGCGCACCGGAATTTTGATTGAGGAAGGTAATTAGATTTTCCATGCACTTTTCTCCTATTTCATCATTATGACACTGCACTCTATGGCAACTTTAGAAGCACAGAATGCACACTAAAAACTTGCTCACAAACGGCATTATTAGAGCTTGGGACGATCACTATGAATTCTCGTATGAAGGTCTTGTAGCTTTTTAAGTTCTTCACCAACTTTTAGAACTAATTCTCCAGTGTGTAGCGCGACCCTTTTTATCTCTTCGGATGAATGTTGACTGAAAGAACTCTGAGAAGTTCGGTTCATGAACTCATGCATGAATGCGTTGTGTGCGCAAAAGTTTCGCCATCTGATAACATCTTTTGATTTAAGATCGCTTACCAATGTTTCGTTCTTTGAAACATTCGAAAACATTCTAATTAGACTCCCTAGTGGAGCATCGTTTATACTGCTGTACGAAAACTTGAAGTCTACCTCCGATGGATTTGAGGAACATATTATCTCATAGGAAACACCAATACATAGCTTGAGAGCCTCCTCAAGCATTTGATACGAGAGTAGAGCCTTGCCAATCCACGTCACGTATAGATCATCCTTCATCTGAACCATGCTCCAAAGCTATAACGCAAGCCGGTTACGGTCTTATTAGGTTTGCTCTTCATTCAAAAACTCCAAGATCGTCAAAGTTTCATGGACGACATCAAGAGGCCGAGTCTTTTCCTCACCTTTTGATAATTCAATTGGTGAAAAGAGTTTATCCCACAGCCTCATGTCCTCATCGGACTCCGCGACTACTTGTAACTGCTGACCGATTGTTACAACCATTTGTTTTGGTGAAACCGCCTTGCCTTCAACCGGTTCGCTGCACCAAATTGGAGTTGCATCTGTGTCGTTAAAATAAATGAAATGGGAGTCATTGTCAGAATATGGTCCAGGGCAACTCGTCACATCCGCCAAGCGCATCAACTCAAGATCCGGGTCCGTATTGTATAATTCCGTACGATCGAAAAGCATTGGACATGCATAGTAAACAAAGGCACCAACATTAATGTTTAGGTTATAGAGCAATTCGTGCTGTGAAAATCCTGTATTAATATTTTTCTTCGTATCTAATGATGCCCTTAAGTACGGCCTACTTGTAATCACTGGCGGGGTATGTCGGGTTCGGCGTTGTATCTGTTTTACTACTTTGTACTGCAAAAACAAACCAATGAATGTGCTTGAAAGACTATATCGGTTCGTTGTTGCACTGGACTTGAGCATTTCAAACATTTCCTGGTCGGACAAATCGGATCGAATGAAAGCCTGATCAAAACCGACAAAGCATTCTCTCTGAGGGGAATACTTGTAAAAATTAAATGCGCCTGCCCCAAGGCCAAGTGTACTACTAAAAAGCTCCATCAACGGCTTATGAAAATGCATCTCAAGTACGGTCTCATTGATACTCATTACTCTCCCTTTTTCTTAAAACCTAACGCCAGTGGTAATGGGCACCAACGTTAGATGATTTCTGGGTATTTCTCATTTTCCCAGCCAAAGTTAATCAAATGATCTTGCATAAATGTACCATTAGCCGCCCAGTGATTGCGGTCGCTGTATAGGTAATTTATAACGTAATCTCCCCAAAAATATTCTGTAGTCTCTACTTTGTCAATCAATGCATTAACAGCAAGGTTGCCAGAATGCATAATTTACCTGATAATCATTAACAAGTTGAGATTAAGTAGGCACCTCCTTCACTTATGCACATAAAGTGCTATGCTATTGGTAAGGAACCAAACATAAAAGTTAAAGGAGGTACCATATGGCACTATACGGAGGTTTTGACTTGCATTCAAGCAATAATTATTTAGCAATTATTGATGTGTTCCACTAGCATCGGTCAATGACCGATAAATTTGTGTATACAATATATTTACAGCCTCCGGCTGGTGCTAGATGAAAATGACAAACGTATTCTCAAAAAGAAGCTGGACAACGATCCTGATTTAATTATTTCAACATTAAAGCCATACCAAAAAGAGCTTAAAGGTGTCGTTGTTGAATCTACTTTCAACTGGTACTGGCTTATAGATCTCCTGATGGACAATGATTTCAAAACACATCTGGCAAACCCTTCCGCTGTTAAAAAATACGAGGGACTCAAACACAGCGATGACAATGATGATGCATATTGGCTTGCTCATCTTTTAAAACTAAATATTCTACCTGAAGGTTACATTTATCCAAAGAAACAACGTCCAACAAGTATTATTTACCTGTCCCCTTTTTTCTTACGTTGGATTTTCCTTCTCAATGGCAAGCATAGCTTCATCTATAATTTTCCCGATTGTCGGTTGTTTGGCATTCTCCTGTAATTTTTCCCAACGGGCATCTTTGGGAACCCAGAAAATATT